>NZ_JAILZZ010000042.1:0-28514 GCF_023512215.1 Kyrpidia sp.
GCCACCTCGACCCGCCCCTTCCGGAACCCGAAAAATTCCTTTAATTGATAACGGGTCCCATCTACTACTTTACCCGAAATTAAAGGCATTTTTGGGGAGGAAAGGTGATACTGTTGTAGCGAAATGTCAACAAAACTGTAGCGAACCTGCTACTCCTTGTCCATTTTGCGAAAGCGAACCATCGCTCGAAAAATCGCCTCTTCAATGTCTTCGGACCGAAGGACGAGAGGCTGTGGGGCCTCATCAAGAGCGGCCCCCTCCGCCCGATCTTCCTCTTTATCTTTGCGAATCGCCACGAGTTTTCCCAGGTAAGACGTCACCCAGACCGCGAGAGCGGTCACCACCAGGGCGTAGAGCACCATGGAGAACAACCCCCAGCCCTTTGGCACGTAAGGCGCGATGAAATCCTGGATCACCTGTTTAATCAGGTCATTCCAGGCCAGGGCAGCCACCAAGCCAAACCCGGCGGTGGCGAGATCCACCATTTTTTCTAAAACTGTCCGAACCATGCGATCGACCTCCCATCATGAAAATGTGTACAAAATATACCCGAGATACACCGCCGATGCCCACATCATCACCGCGGAAATACGTTGGATCATCAGAAGAGACGATCCCCGGAGCACCACCCGTCCCATGGCGTGGCCCACCATCGACAAGGCGAAAAACCAGAGCCAAGAAACCATGACGCTCGCCAAGCCAAAGGCCAGGCGCTGGGGCCACAAGGAGTAGGCCAGGGCCGCACCGCCCACCACGACCAACGTATCAATGAGCGCATGGGGATTGAGGAGCGACACGGAAACGGTGAACCCGACCTGCCGTCTGGGCGGCCAAGCCACCGTCGAACCATCCGCCTCCCGGTCTCCTCCCTTATCCCGCCAGGTTGAGATCCCCATGTAGAGCATGAAAGCGATCCCCACCCCGCCGAACAACCCCCTCAGCCAGGGCACGTGTAAAGCAGCGGTGGACACGCCGACGACAGCCAGGACAATGAGCAGCGTGTCGCAGATCCCTGCCGTAATCACTGCCGGAAGGGAACGGGACCAGCGCCGATGCAATGCCCCTTGGGTGAGAATGAATCCATTTTGCATACCGATGGGAAGAATCAGCCCCAGCGACAAAATCAAACCGTGGAGAAACGCAACAAGCACCCGCACCCCTCCGCCAGATCCCCGGTGCCATGGTTTTCATATGGCTGCCCTGAGAATTTCACACGTCTTCATTTTAATGCAAATGATCGATCTCTGTCGGCAGGGAAGTGCCGGGCGACGACTACACCTTTTCGGCCGCCCACTTCTTGGCCGAGATCCTGCCTTGGACCACGACGCCCACCAGGGACACAACGATCAAACCGACAGCCATACCCAACAACACTTCTATGTCCGTCCGCATCGTGAGCCATCCGTTCCCTTTGAGCGCCACCTCCCTCAGCCCGTCCACATAATACGTGAGGGGCAGGCAGTGCCCAAGGGCGGCGACCCAATCCGGCATTGCGAGAAAGGGCCACGTGAACCCCGAAAGCAGAAAGGAAGGCACCGCCACCAACATCGAAACCTGAGTCGCCTCCAATCGACCCCGGGAAAACAACGAGGCGGCAAACCCCAGGGCCACGAGCACCAGCACAAACGCCACCGACAGAACGACAAAAGGCATCATGGCCCCCTGAAAAGGAACACCGAATCCCCGGACGGCCACACCGACCCCCAGGAGTACATCGAAAAGGCCGATCAAAAAGTACGGAAGCGTTTTCGCCAGAAACACGGTACCCGGACGGCGGCCGCCCGCCAAATACGCCTCCCATCGCCCCTGCTCCTTCTCTCGGGTCACCCCCAAGGAGACGCCGAGCAAGATCACTTGTTGAAACACGGTCCCGGCCAGGCCCAACAAGAGAAAATCACTGTAATTCAGTGTTGGATTAAACAACATCCGGTAGCCAAACCCCAGACCGTACCCATAATCCGGAGACAGACCGCGGGCCTCCATGCGCTGGATGGCGATCCCTCCCGAGAACGTCTGCACCACGACGTTGGCGTTCTGGAGGGCGCTGTTGGCGATGATCATATTGCTGCCGTCGATCACCGCCAGAATCTTCCCCTCCTGCCCCCGCTTCACCGTCTGGGACAGATCCGGGGGAATGACCAGAGCCACCGCCGCCTCCCCTCGCTGGACGGCATCCAACGCCTCCGCTTCGGAGGCAACCGGGCCGATTAACTGAAAACCTTCCGATGCGCTGAATCCCTGCAGAATCTCCCGGCTCAAGGCGCTTTGGTCCTCATCCACATAGATTGTGGGCAAATGCCGCACCTTGTGCTCACTGTAGAGAAACCCGAACAAAACCAGGTACGCGACAGGCACGAGCACGAGGATGGCGAGCATGCGCCGGTCCCGGATCAGCGCCCTCCACTCAGCGGCCAACATGTCCGATAACGTCATGGCGTCTTCGCCCCTTGCCACACGGCGGTCATCCCGGCCAACACATCCCGGGGATTGTCCTCAATCTTGATTTTTACTTGAAACGATTGGATATCGCGATCTTGCAGGTGGTTCGTGGCTTTCGTCACGGCAAACTGAGGTGCCGGGTTGATCTCCTCCACGCGGCCGTTCACTTGTCGGTGAAGGGCCGGAATATCCAGAGAAACCGGGTCTCCCACCTTCACCTGGGGAAGCTGGTTCTCCCCCACGTAAATCGACACCCATTTGTCCGCCGGATCCGCCACAGTCAGCACCGGATCGCCGGCATTCACCATTTCTCCCACCGAGAAATTTTTCTTGACCACGATCCCATCCACTGGGGCCACGAGCTCGGTGTACGAAAGATAAGTCTGTGCTTCATCTAAACCGGCTTTCGCCTGTTCCAGTTGCGCCTGGGCGGCTTTCACATCCGCCTGGGCCACCGCCACCTGGTCCCGCCCCGCACTGGCCTCCTGGAGGGCGCCCTGGGCCTGTTCCACTTGGTGGCGCGCGGCGTCCACCTGCTCCGGGCGGGGACCCGCCTGGGCCAATTGGAGTTGGTTCTGGGCGGCCTCGTACTCCGCCTTAGCCTGGGAGAGTTGGAGTTCCGCCTGGTTTTTGTCGGCCTCGGATACAGCCCCCGACTGGTACAATTTCAACGCCTTGTCGTAGGCATCCTGGGCCTGATGGTAGGCCGCCTGGGCCCCGTCGACCTTCGCTTGGGCTTGGGCGATTTCCTGGGGCCGGCTGCCCTGTTGCAAGGCAGCCAACTGATCCTGGGCCACTTTCACCGCCGCCTGAGCCTCAGAAACCTTGGCCCGGGTGGTTTGGTCCGTCTCACCCACCGCCGCCTCGGCTTTTTGCACGTTCGCCGCGGCAGCGTCCATCGCCGCTTGAGCCTGCTCGACCTTCGCCTGAAGATCGGCGTGTTCAAGCCGCCCCAGCACCTGGCCCTTTTTCACCGATTGTCCTTCGGAAACCGAAAGACTCTCGATGCGCCCGGCTATTTTAAAACTGAGATCCACCTCTCGCTGCTCGACGATACCACTTTGGGGAGAACCATTCTGCTGCGCGTGAACCGGGAGAAACAAGGCACCGGCAACCAAAGCGGTCACCCCGGCCACCGCGCCACTAATCCCCCAAGGACGCCAATTCATCATCAGATACTCCTTTCATCTGCCGCAAAATCATCTTGACGATCGTCCGCACCCGCTCGGGCGCGTCGATCGCGCCCCCGTGCAGCACCGCCCGGGCCGCTGGAATCACCACCATGCCGAAAAAGGCGCCGGAAAGGGTCTGAACGTCGGCACGATCATCGATCCAATGCCTGGCTTTGGCGGCGGCCCACTGGTCATCGAGGAGCTGGAAATACTCGCTCAGCACCTCCTGCACGGACAGTTGACCCTGGACATCGGCACTCCAAATCTTCTGAACCAGTAAATGGCAAAAGGCCCGATTTTCCTCAAAGAAGCGAAACTGGCTTTCCACCGCCCGGACCCATTTGTGAACCGGGTCTTCTGTGGAGAGCAGCGCCTGCCGCAACCGATCAGTCAACTGGCTGAGGCCCCGGCGCATCACGTAAGTGAACAGTTCTTCCTTGGTCTTGAAATTATAGTAGAGGGTCCCTTTGGCGACGCCGCACTGTTCAGCGATGGCGTCCATCGTCGTATCCCCAAAACCCCGTTTTGAAAATACTTCTACCGCCCCTTGATAAATCAGATCTTTTGTACGCTTCGCCATCACCACCACCCCCCGTTTTGATCTAACATGAACAAATTTATACCCAATGGATCAAAAAATCAAGTCGGCATCTGCTGCTGTTCATCAAAAAAGAAGCCCGGGAAACCTCCCGGGCTATACCTGACCGTACCCAAATCCCTTACCCTGCCTTCGCGCCCATCCCCAGGCCCCCCATCGGCAGCCTGCGTCCCCTGAGGAGGAATCATACCGGTGTCAGGGGCTTTTCGCCTTTTAAGACGTTGACGGCGTTTTGTACCGCCAACCGGGCCATGGCGGTGCGGGTGGCCACCGTGGCGCTGCCGATGTGGGGGAGACACACGGCATTATCCAACTGGAGCAGGGGATGATCGGCCCCAATGGGCTCCCGCTCATAAACATCCAAGCCCGCCCCCCAGATCACCCCTTGTCGGAGGGCGTCCACTAACGCTTCCTCGTCCACCACCGGCCCCCGGGACACGTTGACGAGGATCGCGGTGGATTTCATTTTTGCCAGTTCGTTGCGGCCGATGAGGTGCCGGGTTTCCGCCGTCAGGGGGGTGAGGATGACCAGGATGTCCGCCTCCCGCAGGAGTGCGTCCAAACTCAGGTACCGGGCGCCCAGGCGCTCCTCCACTTCCGGCCGGGGGCGGCGATTATGGTACAGAATGGTCATGCCAAACCCCTGAGCCCGGCGCGCCACCGCTTCTCCAATCCGGCCCATGCCGAGAATGCCCAGGCTTTTGCCATAGATATCTAAACCGGTCAGTCCCAGGGGCGACCACGTGGTCCAGCCCCCATCTCGAACCAGTTCGGCGGACTGGGGAAGCCGCCTGGCGGTGGCAAGCAGCAGCGCCCAAGCTAAATCCGCCGTGGTCTCCGTCAGCACGTCCGGCGTATTGGTCACGATCACTCCGTGGCGGCGGCACGCCTCCACATCGATGTTGTCGTAGCCCACCGCCATGTTGGCCACCACCTTAAGGCGCGGAGCAGCTTTTAGCAACTCTTCATCCACCCGTTCGGTCAACACGGAGACCAGGCCTTCGGCATCCCGCAATTGGTCCAACAAAACATTCCGGGGAACAGGCTCGGACTCCCGGTCCCACAGGCGAACCTCACAATCATTTTTTGCCACACGCAAAGCTTCATCAGGCAGTTTCCGGGCGATATAAAGAACTGGCCGCATCGGGCGCTCCCCCTTCGCGTTTTTTTCGTGGTAATCCGATGATTTGCGACAAATTTCGACGCCATTTTGCTGCCCAGACCGCTATTTTGACTGGTTTTCCACGTGAAACCTTAGAATGGTGGATATATTTTGACTCCAATATGCCCGTTTCACGGTCCGGATTATTTTTTTCCGGACCGCATGATTTCCATGATTAACCAAAACGTTATCGCGGCTATAACCGCAAGCCCCACTGTCAAGGCGGTATAAAACCAAGTGGGCACTGGAGAACGGGCGAATCCCCCGAGGACCAAGGCCGCCACCACCACCGCCAGGGACAGGAGGATCACACTGGCCGCCAACCGGTTCACCGCCCGCTCCACCCGACGCAGCGCCCATTGTCCCTCCCGGAGGCGCAGCCCGAGCCGCACCTCGCCACCCCCCGCCGCCGAAGCCCACTCCGCCAACCAGTCCGGTGCCTCTTCGGCAATCTTTCGCCATCGCCGGCCGTAGGCCGCCAGCTTCACCGCCGCCGCTCTGGGGGTATAGCGCCCGACAAACAATTCCGTGCCAAAGGGCTCTGCCAACTCCACGATACTAAGAGAGGGATCGAGCTGCTCCACCACTCCGCCCAGGGTGACCATGGCTTTCCCCACCAGAGTCAAATGGGTCGGCAGGCGGATCTGGTGGCGGAATGACAACTCGAAAGTGAGTTGCACCACATCCCGGATGTCGATTTCGTGAAGGGGCACTTCGTAGAACTGATCCCGAATCTCTTCCACGTCCCGGTACAGGGCGTCCCGGTCCACATCGGCCGGAGCTACCCCCAGATTGAGCAGCGCCTCGACAATGGCCGGGGTATCTTGGCGCATGAGCGCGATGATCAGGTCTGCCAACTGGCTTTTGTGCTCCGGGGTCAGCCTTCCCACCATGCCGAAATCGAGCAGCACCAGGGAGCCGTCTTTCTTGACCAGCCAGTTGCCTGGATGGGGGTCGGCGTGAAACAGGCCGTCCACCAGCATTTGGTGGAGGATCGTCTCTGCAATGATCCGGGCGAGGCGCCGTTTTCGTTCCTGACCGAGCGCCTCCACCGCCCGGGAAGACAATTTGGACCCTTCCATATACTCGGCGGTGAACACCCGACGAGTGGAATATTCCCCCACTACCTCGGGGATGTACACGTTACCATCATCCGGCAAACGCCGGCGCATCTGCCGTGCATACTGGGCCTCCAGGCGATAATCCAGCTCCCGGCGCAAAGATTGCCGAAGCTCTCCGACAATGGCGGTGAGGGGGTAGATCTTTCCCCACTGGGTGTGCACCTCGGCCCAGGCAGCCAACTCTTCCAAGATCGCCACATCCGTTTCAATCTGCCCCTCAATGCCCGGCCTTTGCACTTTGACGGCAACCTCCTGGCCCCAGGGGAGTCTGGCCTTATGTACTTGTCCGATGGAGGCGGCAGCCAGAGGAGTCGGATCGATAAACGAGAACAAGCGGTCTATAGGTTTGTCAAATTCCTCTTCTAGACGGCGGGCAATCACTTCAAAGGGAACGGGGGGGACCTGATCCTGAAGCTGCTCCAGCTCCGCCGCCACCTCCGGCGACACCAAATCCGGCCGTGTGCTGATCAGCTGGCCCAATTTTACAAAAGTCGGCCCCAGCTCTTCGCAGACCTGGCGCAATCGCCTTCCCATGGACCGCCCCCGCTCCGGGGACGCGATTTCCTTGCGCCCATCCCACAGGTAGCCAAAACCGTGTTTGAGAAACACCCGGGTGATCTGTTGCACCCGCCGCCACTTGGCCTGTCGCCCCATGAACCACTTCCCGCCTTCCATCCCGGCACCCACCCTCACCTCAACCCCGCACCCGCCGGGGGTTGTCCGTAAACACCCCATTCACGCCCGAGCGAAACAAATGTGCCGCCCGGAGCGGATCGTTGACCGTGTATGCAAAAACCGCCAAACCCTTACGGCGGGCGGCCTGGGCCAAGCCCCGCCCGGCAAACCAGTGCCGCACATGAAGACTGTAAATCCTCAGCCCCGCCTGCCGGGCATATTTCCAAGGGGATAACAGAAACCCATCGTACAGCAACCCCAATCGGGCCTCGGGATCGATCCGCTGAAGCCGCTCCAGGGCCGAGTGATCGAAAGAAGAATAGATGATCCTGCGCCGCCCGGACGCCCGAACGCAGTTGACCACCTGCTCTTCGAGACCCTGATATACCTCTGGTGTGGTCTTCAGTTCGATGTTGACCCAAACTTCTTCGGGAATTGCCACCAAAGCTTCGGCCAGTGTCGGAATCCGCTCCCCAGCAAAGCGCGGATGGAACCACGCCCCGGCGTCGAGTCGGCGCAACTCCGACCAAGTCCAATCGCCCACCCAGCCGCGGCCATCCGTGGTCCGCTCCAACGTCGGATCGTGCAGGACCACCGGGACGCCGTCCCGGGTCAACTGTACATCGAGCTCGATCCCTCCGACGCCGATCTCCACGGCCCGGCGGAACGCGGCCAACGTATTCTCCGGTGCCTCCGCCGAAGCTCCCCGGTGCGCCCACACTCGCACTTCCACCGGTTCGCTATTCACCTTACCGTTCCCTCCCTAGGGCCCCCTTCGTCCGCCGGCTGGCCATCCAACGATACATCCCATCCCACACGAGATAGACCAACGTCCCGACCACCAGGCCATTGCTGAGAAAAACGCGAACCACCTGAGGCAGTGCAGGGAACGCACCACTGGGAAGGGCTGTCAAACCCAGCCCAAGGAGTAGGGCCAGCCCTAGACCCTGACGCTGCCCCGGACCCAGGTGAGCTTGGCGCATGGCGTCCAGCCCCACCAGAATCAATTGTGTAAAGGATGCAAACATGACGCCGTATCCCACTTCCCTGGGCATGGCCGCCAGCCATCCGGCAATTCCGGGGAAAAAACCCATCACCGCCAGCATCGCCGAACCCCATAAAAATGGCAGCCGATCCCGAATGCCGGTCAGAGCGACAAACCCCGACGCCGTGGATTGCGGGATCATCCCCACCGTTCCCGCCACCCCCGCGGCCACCGTCGTCACCCCGTGCCAGAAGCCGGCCCGGCGCATATCTGCCGGAGGAACCTGCAGAATCCGCTCCATGGCTTCCACCGAGGCGACCAGGTTACTGATCAGGATAATGGCCACGAATAAACCGTTCACCACCACCGACCAATTCCAAACGGGGGGACCGAACAAAAACGGACCCGGCCAGTCAAACCAAGCCCCGGTCCTGCCTGCGTCCCCGGAGTGGTACCCCGCTGCAGCCATGGCGATCCAGCCGATCACCATCCCGACGAGCACCGAGTACTGCCGAAGCCAGCGCACCGGCCCCAGAGAGGCCGCAAGAATAATGGCGATCGTGAGCACGCCCCCCCAACCGAACCAGACCGTGTGGGGAGACACCGGCAACCCGAGCACCCCCTCAAAAAACGGCCCGGCCATCTGGGCGGCCAAGAGGAGCAGGTAACACCCCGTCACCGCAGGAGTGAACCATTGTCGGATAATCCGAAAAGCCCCGGTCACCGCCAACAGTACCACAAAGGTGCCCGCCGCCAACAGGCCCATCTCTAAAGCCCGGGGAACGTCTGAACCCCCGGCTGCCCCGCTGGCGAACAAGAAAAAAACGGCAAACCACAAACCGGCCGGCCCATCGTTAATGGGCATCCGGTGGCCCCACAGGCCCTGAACCAGTGAAGCGGCTCCGGCCACCAAGCAGGCCCGGGAAATAAATCCGGCAGCCGTCCCCGGATCCAGATGAAACGCTTGAGCGAGCACCACCGGAATGGGGACCACCGATGCGATGAGATAAATCAGCCATTGCACACCCCGCCCCGCCGCACCGGCGATTCCGATCCCGCCAACCACCTTCTCATTCCTCCCTCGACGCTTCCATGATACCGCAAACCCGGCGAAATCGGAAAAAGAGCGGCGAGAACTATTTTCCCGTCGAAATAGACTACTCTCCCGGGCGAAGCTCTGGTATGATCCAACTGGAAGGTTTGTCCCAGTTGGATAAACCCTGAAAATACGAACATCAGGTGATGGGGAGTATGTTACCGTCCAACCAGCGCAATGTTTTGCTTGAATCATCGATCCACCGGGGATTTCAGCAGAGTATTCAAGACCTCGGCTGCGCCCCTCCGGGTCCTGACGTGTTTGATGCGGAAGTGTTACAGTACCTCATCGCCCACCTGGAATTAACTCGGGAAGAGATCAAAAATCTCCGGCAAAACTTACACGCGCAATTGGCCTCCGCCGAGGTGCTGACCGCGGAGGACACAGGGGATGGGCGTTTTTCGTTCCTCGTCCGGATTCCCTATCAAAACCACTTGGTGGACACCTGGTTGATCTATCGCCGGGACGTGTGGAGAAGCGGCGGCGTGGCGGCGCTGTCCAGCCGCCCCGTGTGGAAGCGACCCCGGGTGATGGGGGCGGCCTTGGTGGTCTCCTATGTCCTCATCGCCCTGATCGCCGGATCAGTGGGGCAGTATCTGGCCGGCCACAACCAACAGCGCCTGGAAGCTTTGGCCAGTGCCGCCGGGTACACCTTGGTGCCCACCTCCGCCAACGCGACAAAAGGGGCCGCGTCCGGTACGGCCGCCCAGGCCCCCGGTGGAGCAGCATCCAAGCCCGAAAGTGCCGCGCCAAAACCCGAGGGAGCTGCGCCTACGGCCCAGGGGCAGGCAACGCCGCCTAACGAGACGATCACCTTCACCCTTCAGATGGGGATGACGGCCGGAGATCTGACCCAGTTTCTCCACGACAAAGGGCTCATCCAGGATGTCGCCGCCTTCAACCAGAAGCTCGCCGACACACACGTGGACCAAGATCTAAAACCGGGAACCTACACGTTCAAAAAAAGCATGTCGGAAGACCAGATCATACAGACGTTACAACAAGGCCCCCAATCCTGACGGGGGCCTCATTCATTTTCTTCCAGACGGTGTCCGATGAGACTATCGCTTACTCCAGGTGGAGTTGAACCGTTTCCCGCTGGCCGTCCCACTCGATGGTACTCTTGGGGCGATTCCACACCTGCAGCCAAATGATCCCCGTTCCGCCGCCCCACATATGGAAACCACCGGGCGGATAAGGACCGGTCACCGCCCTGGATTTCCACTAACTTTGAGCATAGTTGTGCCTGGCCGCCCAAAGGGCCAGAGTGCGAAACAAGTACACAAAGACAGCGCCAACCACCAGAAAAACACCCGCCCTCGCCGGCGTGGACGGCACGTGTCCGGTCCCTCCGCCTCCGAGGTAGACAAAAACCGCCGCCCCCATCGACCCGGCGATGACAAACAGGCTGATCCCGGCCATCCACAGCCCCACCGTCTCAATCCAGCGGAAAAACCACGCCTTCCCTGTTCGCTCCAAAGGGAGCCGTTCAAACGTCCACACGCCGAGCCACAGACCGACGGCAGCCACGGCGAGAAGCAGAATCTTTAGCCCGGTGTTCCCAAACACCGCTCCTTGGGCCAGGTATTCCGACACGGTCAAATAGACCGCCACATCCACCGCCGCCCGGATCCGGCCCGCGAGCCATGTCCAATCTCCGAACACCCCGCCGAGAGCCGTGACGAGAATTCGGACCCATACATGAATCCCAAAGACGACAAAAGCCGAGGTGATGGTTGCACTTCGGGCCGTTCCACTCCACATGGCAAAGAGAAACCCGATGGTGTATACGGCCGAAAGGCCGATGGCCGATGACAGCCACCAGTCGAAGACCGCCCACCAACCCGCATCATAGGCACCCATGAGGACAGCCACCAGGACGTTGGCGAGAACAGCCCCCTGGAGCACGAACCAGCCGGTCCACCATTTGGTCCCCGCCACGTGGCGGCGCCCGACCGGCCCGGCGAGGACGGTGGATAACCCCTGATGGGTCCACTCACGATACCAGGCGGTCACGGCGAGAACCAGAGCCGACGCGCTCCACAACCCGATATACGCCGTGGGAGACTGCACGGATAGCGCAGCGGCCTCCCGAACCATTCTGCCGGCCGTCACCCCCGCCCCAGCCAGCAACTGCACCCCGAGGAGCCGCCCGATGACGGGAATAGAGATCAGCGCCACCGCGAGCACCCACATGGACGTATTCTGGCGCCTCTCCCTCCACGCTACCGCGTCATTCCAATTCCAGATCCCCATAGGTGTACCCCTCCCGGCGCATCATTTCCACAAAAAGATCGTCCAGAGCCGGTTGCACCGCTTCCCAGTACACGGGCTCCAACGCCCGGATCCGTTCCATCACCCTCTCCGCGGCGCCCCCGACCCACAGGACCCGCAGCCGCCCCTCCTGCTCCACCCGCCACACTTCCGGCCACTGGGACAGGTCGGGCTCCGCCTCGGGCCGGAACACCACTAGGATTTTCCTGGCCTCCTCCCACAGATCGGCCAAAGCCGTGGACAGCAGCAGTCTCCCCTGAAAGAGGACCCCGATGTGATCCGCCACCCGTTGCAGATCTTCCAGGAGATGTGTCGAAAACAACATCGTGGTCTCATCTTCGGCCACCTGGCGGACCAAAAGCTGAAGAAATTCCCTCCGCACCACGGGATCCAAGCCGTTGGTCGGCTCATCCAATACCAGGAGCCGGGGATGCGTCGCTAAAGCGCAGGACAGGGAAACCTGCATCTTTTGACCCTTGGAAAGGGTGGAAAACAGCGCTTTGCGCCGGAGTCGGAACATCTCCAACAGCGCCCCCGCCCGGTGCTCGTCCCACCCCCGATAAACGAGGCGGTGCCACTTCAACACATCTTCCACGCGAAAATTGTTCGGCCAGTTCGGGATGTCGGGCACGTACCCCACCCCTTGCCGGGCTATCCCCGTGGGATCGTCCGCCCGGTTTCCGAAAAGCAGCACCTTGCCGGCGGTGGGTTGCCAAATACCCAACATCAGGCGAATCAATGTCGTTTTTCCGGCGCCATTCGGGCCGATCAGGCCAAACACGGCCCCGGCCGGAATGTGCAACGTCACATCCTTAAGAGCCTGCACCCCATCGATGGTTTTCGACAAATCTTGCGCTTCGACCGCCCAGCTCATCAGAAACCTCCCTCCGATTGAGACCAGCCGGCCACCACCCGGCCGGCGATCTCCAGCCAAACTTTCGGCTCGATTCCCAAATGATACGCCGCGATGAGGAGTTGTCGAATCTGCTTTTCCATCCACGCCACATCATCGGGGGAAGGCGTTCGAGGATTCGGCTTCGCCACAAAAGTCCCCCGACCCCGGAGCGTTTCGATCAATCCTTCTCGTTCCAGCTCCTGGTAAGCCCTAGCGACAGTGTTGTGATTCAGCGCCAACTGGACCGCCAACTCCCGGACCGAGGGAAGTCGGGTTCCGGGCTCTAGCCACCTCCTTGCCACCGCTTCCCGCACTTGGTCGACAATCTGTTGATACAGGGGTACTTCCGATCTGGGATCAATCCTCAGCCACATCCCGATCCCCCTTCCCCTCAGGACCGTTCTCCATACCCGCGCTGCAGAACGTTCCCCGTTTGTTCCGTATGAACCATGTGTACCACATCACCCGGTACATATAATATGCACGAGGTGCAGCGGTTTGTCAAACCCACACGTTGATGCGACAGAATCCTCGGTCAACGGCTCCCAAACGTCAGTGGATCTTTCTCTTGCGAAAATACCCGCCCATCGTTTCGTGAATGTCCGCCACGGAAACGAAAGCCTGGGGATCGATTTCCCGCACCACGGTACGCAATTTCGGCAGCTCAAGCCGAGTGACCACCGTGTAGATCATCTGCTTCGGCTCTTCGGAATACCCGCCCTTGGCCTCGAGGTACGTCACCCCTCTCCCCAGGCGGGCCAAGATGACCACCCCCAGTTCCTCGGCGCGGTTGGAGACAATCCAAACCCCCTTGGACTCATCCAAGCCGTCCACCACCACATCGATGGTTTTGTACGCGACAAAATACGCGATCAAGGAGTACATGGCCCGGTCCCAACCAAAGACGAAGCCGGCACTTCCCAGGATGAACACGTTAAAAAACATGATGATCTCGCCTACGGAAAATGGCCACCGCTCACTGAGCACCACGGCGACAATTTCTGTTCCATCCATGGAACCCCCGTGTCGAATCACCAATCCCACCCCGAGACCCACGATCACCCCCCCGAACACCGCCGCCAACAGGAGATCTTGGGTCACCACGGCCGCCGAGCCAAGCACCCAGGTCCAAACCGCCAGCCCCGCAACCCCGAGGAAGGTCAGGACGGTAAAAGTTTTGCCGATCTGGTTGTAGCCGAGGAGGAGAAAAGGAAGATTCAGGGCCAACAGGAACCACCCAATGTTCAGTCCGGTCAGATAGGACAGCAGTATGGAAATTCCTGTCATGCCTCCGTCGATGATATGATTAGGCACCAGAAACCCGCGCAACCCGTACGCCGCCACCAAGCTGCCCCCAATAACCAGAACCCCTTGATAAACCCGGTATCTCCAATGTTCGGCCATTCGCGTCTTACCCATCGTCAGTTTTCCCGCCCTCCTTCCAACAAAAAAAGTCACAGGATACCCTGTGACCCATTATTTCACATGCGATTCTTGTGCGTCCAGTGGCTCAGTTGGCCGGACGCGCTTTCTCTTGGAACCTCGCCTCAATCCATACCACCGGAACCGCGTGGGAGGTCAGCTTGCCGGAGGGGGTGGGGACCTGCCGGAGAACCAACTCACCCGTCACCGAGATATGATCGCCCAGAGAATCGAGAGCGGTGGCATCGGCCAAAATCACTGGGATCATCACATAGCTCTGTCCTTCGATGTTGACGGGCCGATCGGTCTGTACAAAGACCAGCCCCCGCTCCACAAAATCATCGCTGTCGAGAAAAACCCGGGACCGGACCACTGTGCCCTGGATCGTCACTTCCATCTTCTCGTCCCTTTCCTTGCCGAAGTCAGTCTGCAAAACTACGACCCGTCACTATAAATGGGAACTTTCAGACAGTACGGGGACAAGGGCCTTCCCCGTGTCCTGGCGATGCACCTACCCCAACCACGCCCAGACTCGGGGCTCACCCCCACATCGACTCTACAGTACAAAGTATAGCAGAGCTACTAGCCCGATGACTAGACAGTAAATCGCAAAAGGTCGAAATGCCCGGACCTCCTGTTGTTGAAAATACCGCGTCAAAATCCACACGCTCACAAAAGCGGCCACCCCCGCCGCCAATCCCCCGACCAAGGCGGGGCCCAACAAGTCCCGGTGCTGGTCGTGGAAAAGCTTCGGAACCTCCAGGATCCCGGCGCCCAGGATCACAGGCGTCGCCAACAAAAACGCAAACCGGGCCGCCGCCTCGTACCCGAGGCCCGCATAGAGCCCGGCGATCATCGTCATGCCCGACCGAGAAAAACCCGGGATAAGCGCCAGGCACTGGGCGGACCCGATCAAAAAGCTCTGACCCAGCCCCAGGCGTGCAATTTCTTCATCCTCCCTGCCCATCCGGAGGAACATGCCCGACCGTGCCATCGCCCGGCGCCTCTGCCGGTCTCCGATCCAGAGGATCACGCCATTGACCATCAAGAAAAAGGCGGCACTCGCCGCGGACGGAAAATGAGCCCGGAGAGTTTTCTCAAACAACCCCCCGATCACCGCCGCGGGGATGGTCGCCACCACCAACAACACGAACACCCGGCGCTTTTCCGGCGCCCGACTGTGAAACAGCGACCCGATGAGCGACAGCCACTCCCGCCAATAAAATAAGAGCAACGCAAAAGCTGTCCCCAAGTGAAGCATCACGGTAAAAGGCAACAGCCCATCCGGATCCACCGGCCAGTGCAGCACCGCGGGCAACATGACAGCATGGGCCACACTGCTTACGGGAAACAACTCCGTAATTCCCTGCACCGCCGCAAACCACAACGCCTGTATCCAGGTCATCCGATAAATCTCCTCTCCACGTCCGTTTTCTCACTCAACGAGGTCCGGCCGACCCGCGGACCCCCTATGTATCGTCTCCCACACGGAATCTAGCCTACCACTCAACAGCCGCACGGACAAGCCTTAGCGGAAACCGCCAAAAAACAAACCGCCTGGTGGCAGGCGGTTCTTAGAGGATAAAACGTGTCCCGAAAACTCAAGCTCCGAACACGCGCTGGGGATTATCCACGAGAATCTTGTGGATCGTTTCCTCCGAGATCCCCGCCTCCCGGAGGGTAGGAATGACATTTTCAAAAATGTGAGTGGGATGCCAATCCACCACCGTCGGCAGGAGAGGCTCGGGAATGGCGAGGGCCCGGCCCAACCAGCAGTTCACCGTATCGTGGGACAACAAAATCCGATCGGCGTACCCCATCCCAATGAGGCCAATCAACACGGTTTCCCGCATCCGATCCAAGGGGGTCCCCGCCAACCCTTGGAGCCCAAAACGGTCGAACCCGATGGAGACCCCCGTATCCAACGTGCGCAAATGATACGCCACGTCCGTGTTCCCGCACATGTGGCCGATCACGATGCGGTTCGGATCGGCCCCGTGAGAAATGAGCAACTCCGCCTGCTCAGGTCCCATGGTGCCCTCCTGCGTGTGGGTCACGATGGTCACCCCGGTGTCTCGCTGGGCCCGAGCGGCCGCCCGAAAAAACATCTTTTCATAGTCTGTGATCACGTCTTTGCTGGAGGCTAGTTTGATCACCCCGGCCCGGATTCCCGTGTCGCCGATCCCTTCGGTAATCTCCTTCATGTACATCTCATAGATCTCCGACTCCGCGTCCCCGAGCAAAGCCCGGAACTTCCAATACGCCGTGGCCGACTCGCCTTCATAGTAGTACCCCGTGGCACAGATGATGTTCAGTCCGGACATTTCTGATATTTCTTTGAGCAATAGCGGATCCCGTCCGCACTCATTGGGGGTCGGGTCCACGACCGATTGCACGCCGTGGGCTTTTAAACGTTCCGCCACTTCCAGCCCGACCCGCAGCGCTTCTTGTCGGTCATACCTTCCGAGGGTGATGTCCCCATGAAAACCCGGGTACCCAAACTGAAAATGTTCGTGAATCATGGTTTTTCCCAGTTGATCGGCCGAAACCTGTCCCCGCACGGTGTTCACTTGATTCGCCATGGTCATCCTCCTCACGACGTGGTGTTTGCCTTGGCCCACTCCTCCTCCTGCAGCTTTCGCCACAGGATTTTGCCGCTCCCGGACATGGGCAGGCGATCGACAAACTGAACGAGACGCGGATACTTGTAGGCGGCCATCCGTTCCCTGGCCCAGTCGATAATCTCCTGCTCGCCGACCTGTCCCCGCTGATCGTCCCGGAGTACGATAAAGGCTTTGACCGTCTCCCCGCGGCGCGGGTCCGGCACTCCAATCACGCAGGCCTCCCGGATCGCAGGATGTCGGTACAGAATCGATTCCACTTCTGCGGGCCAGACTTTATACCCCGAGGCGTTGATCATCCGTTTGACCCGGTCCACCATGAAAAAATACCCTTCTTCGTCATAGCGGGCGATATCCCCGGTGCGGAAAAACCTTTCCCCCTCGAATTCTATAAACGCTTTTGCGGTTTCCTCGGGTTGATTCCAGTATCCTTGAAACACTTGGGGGCCACGGACGATCACTTCCCCTTCCTCGCCGGGACCCAACTCTCTGCCGGTCTCGGGGTCGATGATCCGGGCGTCCACATCGAAAGCTGGGATTCCCATGCACTGCAGTTTCGCGCGATCCGGCGGATTCATGTGAGTTTGGGAGATCGTCTCCGATAAGCCATAGCCTTCCGAATATTGTACGCCGGTCATGGCCTGAAGTCTCTCCCCCACGGCTTCCGGCAACGGGGCCCCCCCGCCGCCGATGGAAGTCAGAGAGCTGATGTCATAGTCCACGATGGCTGGGTTGGCAAGAAAATCCACCACCATGGTGCTGATGTTGGTCCAGTGGGTAAGCCGATACCGCTCAATCCACTTCGCCGCCAATTGCCGATCCCATCGGGTCATGAGAGCCACGGTAGCGCCGGCGTAGATCGGCGCGTTCATGCTGTGCTGAAGCCCGGTGACGTGGAAAAACGGCAGCGTCCCCAGTACAGCAGCCTCGGAAGTCAGTCCCGACCACACCACGGCGGAGACGATATTGGCCTGAACACTGCGATGGGTATGCATGCATCCTTTGGGTTTGCCCGTGGTGCCCGACGTGTAGGGCAACACCGCCAAGTCCTCGCCGGGGCGCACCCCCGGATCGACGGGCGCCAGTCCGGCCTCCAGGGCCTCGGAGAGGAGGATCGCCCGTTCGTCCGGCGCTTCCATACGGGGAGCGGCCACCACATCCGGGAACTCCCATTCCCTTTCCTCCGGAACGTCGTCCGAATAGGCGGCGACCACCACCCGATCTAATACCGTCTCCCCCAACAGGGGAGCAATGCGGGGATAAAGCTCCTGGCCGACCAAGGCCACCCGAGCCCCGCAATCCTCCACGTAAAAAGCGAGTTCCTCGGTGACATTCATCGGATTGAGGGGCACCACCACCGCCCCGGCCCGGAGAATCGCGTAAAACCCGGTCACAAAAGCTGGGCTGTTTTGCATATATAGGATCACCCGGTCCCCCCGGGTCACACCGAGCCGTTTTTGCAAGAACCCGGCCAGGGCATCCACCCGATTTTTCAACTGACGATACTGGATCACACCACCATAGTAGAGAATAGCGGGTTTATCGGGATATCGCCGAGCAGTGACCTCAAGATTGTCGTACAGTGACGTCGCCGGCACGGTTAAACTTTTCGGAATCCTCGCAGGCCAAAATGGATAGTGCCGGGTGTTCATCGCTGCTCCTCCTCCTGATCCACGGGATTGAAAATCTGTCCCTCACACATTCATCTTAACCAACCGATCATTCGGTCGTCAATTACAATAAGGAATTTTTTGATCAAAAGTGTTCTTCGTGAAAATTCCGCGCTGGGCGGGGGCCGAGTCCTGTGCTACTATGACAGTGGCGCGGTGAACGGCGGTTCACCGCCTTGGGATCGACATGTGGAGCGAGGAGGTTTTGGCCAGATGGGACGTATGGAGGGAAAAGTCGCCATTGTCACCGGCGCGGCCCGGGGGATCGGCGCAGCCGTTGCAAAGCAGTTGGCCTCCGAGGGGGCTCGGGTGGGTGTATTCGATTTGAACGTCGAGGGAGCAAAAGAGGTCGTGGCGGAGATCCAGTCCATGGGCTCCGACGGACTCGCTCTGTCTTGCGATGTCTCCAAGGCCGATCAGGTGGAAACGTGTTTCCGACAGGTGGTGGATTCTTTCGGGCGACTGGACATTGTGGTCAACAACGCCGGGGTGATTCGAGATAACCTGTTGTACAAAATGACCGAAGATGATTGGGACACGGTGATCGACATCCATCTCAAAGGCACCTTCCTGTGTTCCCGGGAAGGGCAAAAATACATGGTTCCCCAGAGATCCGGCAAGATTGTCAACGTTTCGTCCACCTCTGCCCTTGGCAACCGAGGCCAGACAAACTATTCAGCCGCCAAGGCCGGGATCCAGGGCATGACCCGAACCATGGCCATTGAACTCGGCCCCTTCGGCATCAACGTCAACGCCGTGGCTCCCGGATTTATCGCCACGGAGATGACCAGAGCCACCGCAGCGCGAATCGGCATCTCCTTCGAACAACTGACCGAGGAGTTTGTCAAAAGCAATCCGATTCGCCGGGTAGGAACCCCCGAAGACATCGCCAAAGCTGTGGCATTTCTCGCCTCCGACGATGCGGCGTACATTACCGGACAGACTCTATATGTCGCGGGCCGACCGACCGTTTGACACCAGGAGTTTTCCAGTCCCGGGATGAAGATTGTCGTAGACATCCGATAAGCGGGCCACCTGACCCTTCAGAGGCGTTTCAGACTTTATGGCCAATGAGCCCATTCAAAGAAAGGAAAGGTGCCAAGATGCCGGTAGATCGCTCCTTGATCGGCAAGAAGACGAACGTTCATGTCGTCGACGTGGAGAAGGGACATATCCGCCGGTTCGCCGAAGCTGTGGGAGACCCGTCACCCCTGTACGTGGATGAGGCCTTCGCCGAATCCACCCCTTTTCGGGGGCTCATCGCTCCTCCGACCTTTGCCACCACCCTGGCCCGGGTCATCCCCGGCCCCCTGGCAGATGTGCCGGGGTTTGACCTGCATCGTGTTCTCCACGGGGAACAAGAGTACGTATTCCACCGTCCCATGCGACCGGGAGACCGATACTGGGTGCAACAAGAGGTCATCGATGTCTACGATCGGGCTGGGCGAAGCGGGCGAATGACCTTCATCGTCATCGAAACCCGGGCCAAAGACATCAATGACCTACCGGTGGTCACCGGACGGGAGACTATCATCTATCGACAGGACTGAGGGGGTGGCAC
Organism: Kyrpidia sp.; assembly: GCF_023512215.1. Classification (NCBI taxonomy): domain Bacteria; kingdom Bacillati; phylum Bacillota; class Bacilli; order Caryophanales; family Alicyclobacillaceae; genus Kyrpidia; species Kyrpidia sp. The sequence goes on from NZ_JAILZZ010000042.1 coordinate 19,692, forward strand.
CATGGAACTGACGTGGGAAACACTCAACGAAAACATGGAGCTCGAACCGCTGGTCAAGCCCCCGGTGGACCGGGTGCAGTTGGTGAAATACGCCGGCGCCTCGGGGGATTTTAACCCCCTTCACACGGTGGAGGAGTTCGCCAGGCAGGCGGGCTTGGACGGTGTAATTGCCCACGGTATGTTAAGTATGGGTTTTCTCGGACAATACCTGCGCCATCTTCTGGGGGTAAAAGGGGATATTCTGCGTATGAAGGTTCGGTTCCAGCGCATGGTCAAACCCGGAGATGTCCTCACGTGCCGGGGGACCGTGCGCACCCTGCGAAAGGATGACCGAATCGCAGAGCTGGAAGTGGCCGCCGTCAACCAAAGCGGAGACATCGTGACCGCCGGTGTGGCGGAAGTGCGATTCTTCTAACGAGTGGGAAGAAAAGGAGGCAGCCGCGGAGGTTCTCAACACCCCCGCGGCCGCAACCCTACCGCGAAACAATCCTCAGACGAGCGCCAGGGATACGTACTTGATTTCCAGGAACTCCTCGATCCCGTGGCGGCCGCCCTCCCGGCCCAGGCCGCTCTCCTTGAAGCCGCCAAAAGGAGCTTGGGCGACGGAAGGCAGACCATCGTTGATACCGACAATCCCGTACTCCAAGCTCTCGGCCACCCGGACGGCCCGGGACAGATCCCGGGTGAACAGGTAAGCTGCCAGCCCATAGCGGGTGTCGTTAGCTTTCCGGACCGCTTCCTCGTCATCCCGGAAGGTCTGCACCGGCGCAACGGGACCAAAGGTCTCCTCGTAAAGAACCAGCATGTCGTCACTGACGTCGAGCAGAACCGTGGGTTCGAAGAAATGCACTTCCCCTTTGGTGCCGGCCCGGCTCAACCGATGGCCGCCCGTCACCACCCGAGCGCCTTTCTGGACGGCGTCCCGAACGTGCTCCTCGACTTTCTCCGCAGCCTGGCGGTCGATAAGCGGGCCGATGACCACTCCTTCTTCCAGGCCGTTGCCGACTTTCATCGCCGCCGCCCGCTTCGCCAAGGCCTCGGCAAAGGGCTCGGCGATGGACTCGTGCACGTACACCCGGTTCGTGCAGACACAGGTCTGGCCGGCATTGCGGAATTTGCTCGCCGCCACCTCCCGGGCCGCCGCATCGATGTCCGCATCCTCAAAGACCAGGAAGGGGGCGTGTCCGCCGAGTTCCAGGCTGATGTGTTTCACCGTGTCCGCCGCTTTGCGCATGAGCTGCTTACCCACTTCGGTGGAGCCGGTGAAAGTGATCTTCCGCACCCGCTCGTCGGCGAGCATCGTGTCGGCGATCTCCGCAGCCCGGCTTCCCGTAATCAGGTTCACCACACCCGGAGGCATCCCCGCTTCTTCGAAAATCTCCACCAGCCGACAGGCGGTCAGGGGCGTCTGTTTGGCCGGTTTTACGATCACCGTGCAGCCCGCCGCCAAGGCGGGAGCGATCTTTCGGGTGATCATGGCTGCGGGAAAATTCCACGGCGTGATCGCCGCCACCACGCCCACCGGTTGGCGCAGGACCAGGATCCGCTTGTGCGGAAACGAAGCCGGGATCGTTTCGCCGTACACCCGTTTCGCTTCCTCGGAATACCACAAGACAAAATCGGCTGCGTACTGAATCTCTCCCTTGGCTTCGGCCAAAGGCTTGCCCTGCTCGGTGGTCATGATGACCGCCAGCTCGTCGAGATTCGCCACCATCAAATCGTAAGCCCGCCGGAGAATCTCCGAGCGCTCTTTCGCCGTCTTCGCCGCCCAACCGGGAAACGCGCGATGAGCCGCATCCACGGCCCGAAGGACATCCTCTTTCGACGCATCCGCCACTTCCCCTACCACATCCCCGGTGGCCGGGTTGTAGACCTCAAAAGTTTTCCCGCTGCCTGCCGGGGTCCACTGCCCATCGACATACAATCCGTATCGCCGCATCGCCGCACCTCCTGAGGGAGTGAGACCGGCCGAAACCGTCCCTTCCCAATTTATCGAGCTTGTTGAGTCGAAACCGCGCCACTCACTTCTGCCAGGGCTTCTTCCATGACATCGAGCCCTTCGTCAAGCTGTTCCGGCGTGGTCACCAAGGGGCACAAAATCCGAATCACGTCACTGTACAGCCCTGCACCCATCAACAACACGCCCCGCTGAACGGATCCCTGGATCACCCGGGCCGTCTCGTCCTTGGCGGGCTCCCTCGTCTGGCGATCCCTCACCAACTCCACCGCCACCATGGCGCCGAGGCCCCGCACGTCCCCGATCAATGGGTAACGCTCGTACCACCGGGTGAACCGATCCTTCAATTGCCGGCCGAGGGCCTCCGCTTTCTGCACCAGGTTCTCCCGTTGCATCGTTTCAATCACCCCGAGGGCGGCCGCGCAGCCCAGCGGACTGCCCCCGTACGTCCCCCCGAGTTGACCGGGTTCCGCGGCGTCCATAATCTCCGCCCGGCCGACGACCCCACTGATGGGCAGCCCGGCAGCTAAAGACTTCGACACGGTGATCAGATCGGGCTCCAACCCAAAATGTTCCGAGGCAAACCACCGCCCGGTGCGTCCAAAGCCGGTCTGGATTTCATCCGCAATAAAAACAATTCGATGCTGGGCGCAAAACTCCTTCACCGCATCGACGAACCGCTTCGGCGGAACGATGAAGCCGCCCTCCCCCTGAACGGGCTCAAAAATCACGGCGGCCACCTCTTCCGGTGAGACTTCGGCGGAGAAAAATTCTTTGAACTGGGCGATCACCGAATCGGTGTATTCCTCCTCACTCATCCCCGCCGGCCGGCGGTACACATAGGGATAGGGGGCTTGGTACACCATCGGCGCAAAAGGACCCATCTGGTATTTATAGGGTTTGACCTTGCTGGTCAGCGACATGCCCATCAACGTCCGGCCGTGGAAACCCCGGGTAAAGGACACCACCGCCGGCCGTCCGGTGTATCGCCGGGCGATTTTGATCGCATTCTCCACCGCCTCAGCCCCGGAGTTGAGAAACATTGCCTTCTTTTCAAAGTTTCCGGGGGTCAATTCCGCCAGCTTTTCCGCCAAGGCCACGTAGGACTCGTACATGGCCACGTGGAAACTGGTGTGCAGAAACCGGTCCACCTGCTCATGCAAGGCCTTGACCACCGCCGGGGGCCGGTGACCAGCGTTCATGGTGCCGATCGCTCCGGCAAAATCCAAAAAGGTGTTTCCGTCCACATCGGTCACTAACGCACCTTCTGTTCGATCGACAAAAATCGGTGAGGCGTTGCTGACTCCCCTGGGCACCCGAGCCTTCCGGCGTTCCATCAACGCCTGAGACTTTGGGCCCGGGATCGACGTTTTTAAATCAATGAATCGACGCGTCAAACTCCCTCGCTCCCTTCCCCTTTTCGGGCTCTAGGCCGCGGTCGGCCTCCGACTGACAGTTGCCCGCAGACCCTTGCCACGTTGGTATGCAAAATGAATGCCAATGCGGGAAAGAGCCCGGAATGGCCGATGTTTCCGGGATGGACAATTCATCTGTGCACGATCGAATTCCGTTTTGATTCGTGCATGAATCAAAATCCGCTCAACGGCAGGCCCCGGAAAGAGGACGATCACCCGCACAGCCTGGCCCAGGCGCTCTCCGGATAGGATAAGCAAAAATGGCATACATTTTGCAGGGGATTTATTTGATTGTCCGGTTGAAGGAGGGATGAATCATACATTCGACCCCACGTTATACTTATGGCGGCGATGAATTTATTTTCGTCGAACTCTCCGAGGAAATGAGCCTTGAAGCGAACATCCGAGTGATGGCCATCACCCGGGAGCTTCAAGAGCATCATATTCGGGGAGTCTCGGACATCTGCCCAGCCAATGCGTCTTACATGGTCCGGTATGACCCCGACGTGATCTCCCCCGAGGATTTGTTGCGGCACCTTGAGGCGGCAGACCGGTCCACCACCGATCTGGCCCACGTATCTCTCACGTCCCGGGTGGTGGATTTTCCGATCCTCTTCGATGACCCCTGGACCCGGGAGGCGTTGATGCGGGCCCGGGATCGCCACCAAGACCCGAACTCGACAGATTTGGAATACGCGGCGCGGATCAATGGGTTTTCTTCGACAGAGGCTTTTATCGAAGCTCTGTGCCGGGCACCGTACATTGTGTCCATGACGGGGTTTGTGCCCGGGCTGCCCTGGTGTTTCCAGATCGCCCCCCGGGAGGAGCAGATCGAAGTGCCCAAATACGTACGGCCTCGGACGTATACGCCGGAGCGGGCGTTTGGATTCGGAGGCGCTTTTGTGGCCATCTACCCGGTGGAGGGGGCGGGGGGATATCAATTGTTCGGTATCTCCCCAGGTCCGATTTTTGACCGGGACCAGCGCCTGCCGGATTTTCGGGAGTCCATGGTCTTTCCCCGGCCGGGAGACATTTACTGGTTCCGGCCCATCGACATGAAGGAGTACGAGGCCATTCGAGCCACCGTGGACAACGGGACGTTCCGATACCGGATACGGGAGATCACTTTTAATCCCAACGACGCCATCCGGGATCCCGCCGGATTCTCCGCGGCCGTGAAAGGGGAGCTGGAGCGATGATCCGCGTGGTAAAGCCCGGACTTTCAACAACGGTGCAGGATTTGGGGAGACCCGGATACTATAGCATCGGCCTCCCACCTTCGGGGGCTCTCGACAAATATTCTCACACCGTGGCCAATCTGCTGGTGGGAAACGATCCGGCCGCGGCGACCCTGGAGGTGACTTATCTCGGCCCGGAACTGGAATTCCGGGCAGACCTTCGATTCGCCGTGTGCGGAGCCGACATGCCCGCTTTTCTCAATGGACAACCCATCCCTCTCTGGACGGCGGTGGCTGCCCGGTCCGGGGACGTGCTGTCCTTCGGCATGTTACAAAAGGGAGCCCGCAGCTACATCGCCGTGGAAGGAGGCATTGGAGTCCCGCCGGTCATGGGCAGCCGTTCGACCTACGCCCTCTGCGGCATCGGCGGCCATGAGGGGCGGGCATTGAAAGCCGGGGATATGCTTGAGAAGGGGGATTTGCAAACCCGAGCGCCCAGGGAAGGGGTTGCCGTACCCGAGAAATGGCGTCCGAATTTTGCCGAGGCAGCGGAGCTCCACGTGGTGCCGGGGCTGTACGTACACCGGCTGACCGAGGAGAGTAAACAGGAGTTTTTTGCCGCCGAGTGGACCGTCACCCCCGAGGCCAACCGCGTGGGTTATCGATACAAGGGAATCCGTTTACAATTCGTGGATCGCCCCCAACCCTTCGGGGCCGGCAGCAACCCGTCGAACGTGGTCGACTGCGGGTATCCCATCGGTTCCATCCAGGTCCCGGACGGCGTCGAGCCCATTGTCCTGTTGAACGACGCCGTGACGGGAGGGGGCTACGCCACCATCGGCACGGTGATCAGTGCGGATCTCGATCGCATCGCCCAGACCCGGACGAACCAGAAAGCGAAATTCGTCGAAATCGATCTGGCCGAGGCCCTGCGCCGGCGCCGGGAGAGGCAGACGAGGATTCTGGAAGTGGAATCGTTTTTGCGACAAAGCTGATAGAAGGGGGCCTATGCGGTGCAGGTGGACCTGAACTGCGATATGGGAGAAAGCTTTGGGGCCTGGACCATGGGACGGGACGAGGAAATGATGAAGTACATCTCCTCGGCGAATGTGGCGGGCGGCTTTCACGCCGGAGACCCTCACGTGATGCGCCGGACCGTAGAATTGGCAAAAGCTCACGGCGTCGCCGTGGGGATTCACGCCGGATTCCCGGACTTGGTGGGCTTCGGCCGACGGTATCTGCGCTGCACACCCCAGGAGGTTCAGGACGACCTCATCTACCAACTGGGGGCCCTGCGGGAATTCGCCTCTCTTTACGGGTTGAAAGTCCAACATGTAAAGCCCCACGGCGCCTTGTACATGATGATGGCAGACGACGAGGATCTCAGTCGGGCAGTGATCGATGCCATTCAGCGGGTAGATTCGTCCCTTATCCTGTACTGCATGGAGGCCTCCGCCACCTATCGCGTGGCCAACGAGATGGGCCAGCGGGTGGCGGCGGAGTTTTACGCCGATCGGGAGTACGCCAACGACGGCAAAATCTTGTTCACCCGGAAGGTGGAGACAGCCCTGGACCCCGTTAAAGCGGCCGATCGGGTTCTCCGAGCCGTTCGGGAGAATCGGGTGACAACGGCAGAAGGCGAGGACATCCCGGTTAGGGTCGATAGCATTTGTATTCACGGTGACACGCCCGGCGCCCCGGAGTTGGCCCGGGTGATCCGCCAGCACCTCATGGAACACGGCGTCGAAATTCGCCCTTTTGAAGGCGCCTCTGCCTGAGGACACGACGTAGCAAACGCAGCAACCTGAAGGAGGTGTACCGGTATGTCCGAACCGCGCAAGAGCATCGTTTCCCCCTTGCCCGGTATATTCTATCGACGGCCCAACCCGCAATCGGACGTATACGTCCGCGAAGGGGATACGGTGAAGTCGGGAGACACTATCGGGCTGGTGGAAGTGATGAAGAACTTCTATGAGATCCAGGCGGAAGAAGACGGGATCATTGCCGCTTTCTCCGTGGAAAACGAAGCAATGGTGGACGTCGGCCAGGAGATCGCCGTCCTCATTCCCAAAGAGGACAAGTAGATAGCCGGAAGCCAACACGGCCGGTCGGGAGTCGGAATAACCGCCCCGGCCCGGCTTCACTTCCCGGGGTCTTTGATCACGGCCTCCCCCCTGGATTCCATCCATATCGTGAGCCTTCAGTTCTTGGGCGGAGTCCCAGGTGTAAGGCTTTATTGAGAATCCAATGCCCTCCCGCCCGAAAGGCCGAACTGTCTTAACTTCCGTACCACGGTAGGTTGGCTCACCCGAAGATGTTTTGCGATGGCATAGGTGCTGCCATATTGTTGTAAAGCCCGGGCATACAGCTCCCGTTCCACCTCTTCCAACACCTGGCGAATGCCCCATCCTTGGGAAAGAATATCTGGCGAAGAGTGCGACTGGAAAGCCGCCTTCCCCGGCAGGGAAGAGCCGAAGACAGTCTTGGGCGGTGGGCCTCCGTTGTCCGGCGTTCCCTTTGTCCCAAGATACCCGTCCTTCTCTCCTCGCTCGGTCCCCCCCGATGACCAAAGTTCTTCAGGCAGGTGTTCCGGAAGCAGGATGTCATCTTCCACGATGATGCACAGCCGTTCGATCACATTCTCCAGCTCCCGGACATTGCCGGGCCAGGCATAGTGTAGGAAACACGCCATGACGTCGGGATGAATCGCTTTTCTCGGCAGTTGATATTTGTCACAAAAGCGGTGAACCAGGGTCTCCGCGAGAGTACAAATATCTTCCCCCCGCTCCCGAAGGGGTGGAATGGTTAAAGGGACGACGTTCAGGCGGAAATATAAGTCATCCCTGAACCGCCCTTCTTTCACCAATTGGCGGAGATCCTTGTTTGTCGCCGCCACGATCCGGATATCCACCTTCCGGGTGTGCACCCCGCCCACCCGGGAAACGGTCCGTTCCTGAAGGAGGTCCAAAATCTTTCCCTGCACGTGGAGAGGCAGCTCCCCCACCTCATTGAGGAATAAGGTGCCCCCGTGGGCCAACTCGACTTTGCCGACCTTGCCCTCCTTCCGAGCACCGGTAAAGGCTCCGCTTTCATAGCCGAATAGTTCACTCTCGAAGAGGGATTCGGGGACATTGGCGCAGTTGATCTCCACAAAGGGATTCGCCCGGCGGGAACTGAGGTCGTGAATGAAGCGGGCCAGGCGGTTCTTTCCCACCCCAGTCTCTCCGAGCAGCAAAATCGTCGCATCGGTGGGGGCCACCCGCCGGATCAGATCCATGACGGACTTCATGGCGGGGTTCTCCGCCACCAGGCCCGAATCCCGGGGTATTTCTACGCCTTGCCCTACTCCTTGAACAGCGACCGAGGGCCATGACCGGGTAGAGGTCAGATCTCGGGTGTAACAAACGATCCGCACGATCCGCCCTTCGCGATCGAAAACCGGGCTACCCGTCACCACCAGCCGGTGGCCGTTTTTCGTCTCTTGAAGCGCTGTCACACGTCTGCGCCGCTGAAGAACCATGGCGGCCACCGACGGGTAAAACACCTGTTCCCGCTCAAGGTCAAACACCGTTCGTCCGACGATATCGGAATTTTGTAGGCCGTACAACTGCTCCGCGGCCGTATTGACCCGCAGGACCACCCCTTCTCCATCGGTGACAAAAACTTCATCAAACAACGTGTCCAGGATGGTTTCAAGATCCTCATTGGCCTGGCGCAGCCGTTCCAACTCAGACAGCAGCGCGGGATCCACACTGGGCGTCCCTTCCACCATTACGCCAGGTTCCCCGCCGACCTGTACTTCGTGGAACCTAAAGATGTGGGTTCGCGGAAGGCGGGGCTGTACGTCAGTCCACGGCATCCCCTTGACAATCCCTGGAACCGCATTTTGAGCGGCACGGTTCATCCAGACCACGACGTGCTTTGCATCGATGAAATAGATCGGCGTGTCCAACACATCTAACAGTTCCCGCTCCGTCATTGGCCCCTCACCTTCCGTTTTTCCCGCACCACGATACCCTTCGCCACCGGTCGGTATCGGCTCAACCAGCGATCCTGGTCATCGGTCGAGGCTTCTCATAATCTCCTCCACCTCGGACTCAGTCAGACCCGTGAATTCCGCGACAACCGACACGGATACACCCCGTTGTAACATTCGCTTAGCAATGTCACGTTTTTCTTCCTCGCGACCCTGTTGCAGACCCTTCTGCAAACCTTCTTTCCAACCTTTTTCAATGGCTTCCCGTTGAACAGAGTAAAGCAGGTCGGCCACGCC
>NZ_JAILZZ010000100.1:0-3879 GCF_023512215.1 Kyrpidia sp.
ACGGACGTTCGAAAATCAGTTCTATTATAACAATCTGCCGGCGGGGTGGGGCAAGGGGACGGAGTGCGGCAAGACAGATCACAATTTTATGGTACAATGGGACTAGTCGGAACCTGGAGGTAGACATCGCCCGACACCGGGGCAAGCCCTATCTGGATCGAGGCGAAACCTTTGGGCTGGATGATCTTTTGGCCTGTGCGGAGCGACAGGGCGTGACCATCGAGAAGCACGACATTCTCATTCTCCGCACCGGCTGGCTGAAAATCTTTTATGAACAGGGACCCGGGGCTTTTTATGGGGATTCGTTCAATGAGCCGGGTCTCACCTTTTCCCCGGAGCTTGTAAAATGGTTCCATGCCATGGAAATCCCGGTGCTTGCGACGGACACCATCGCGAACGAGACGACGGTGGACCCGAAGACCGGAGCGCTGCTCGTGCTGCACAATGCCCTGATGCGAAATCTTGGAGTGCTCTTTAACGAAATCCTGTGGCTGGAGGATTTGGCGGCGGACTGCGCCGAGGATGGCCAATACGCCTTCCTTTACGCCGGGTCGCCCTTAAAAGTCTACCGCGGCACCGGAGCGCCGGTGAATCCCGTGGCGGTGAAGTGAAGGATCCGTGATAACCGAGAGGGGGGTGCGCCGTGGGTTCTGTCTATGAGGAGAAGCCTTGGCTCAAGTTGTACCCGGATTTTGTGCCTCGAGAACTTCCGCTGCCGGCAATCAGCATGATCGACGCTTTTGAGAAGAGCGCCAAAAGGGCAGGGGGCCGTCCGGCAGTTCATTATTTTGACCAGACACTCACGTACGGACAGCTGGATGATCTGGCGACCCGTTTCGCGACGCTCCTGGCGGGTTGGGGCGTAGGCAAGGGGGACCGGGTGGCGGTGTATGTACAGAATAACCCGCAATTCTTGATTGCCCAATACGGAGCTTGGAAACGTGGGGCAGCGGTGGTTCCTCTCAACCCCATGTTCAAAGCAAAAGAGGTGGAATATCATCTCCAGGACTCCGGGGCCAAAGTTCTCGTGGCTTTGGATTCGCTCTACGCGGCTCATGCGGAGAAAGTGATCGGGGGAACGGACATCCGGCAGGTGGTGACCACCCATGAGAGAGATTTTGTCTCCGCGGATGTCGCAAAAAAGACGCCGCTTTTGAACCAGACGGACAAATCCCCCCCGTCAGGGACGGTGGATTTGGTTGCGGCCCTCAACCAAACGGTGCCGGACCCGGGAGTCCGGGTGTCGGTGGGTCCCGAAGATATTGCGTATCTCGTGTACACATCCGGGACAACCGGACGGCCGAAGGGCGCCATGAACCTGCACCGCAATGTCGCCTATAACGCAAATGTCTACAGGATTTGGATGAAGATGGCGGATGAAGACGGGGTGCTGGGGCTGGCTCCCTTGTTCCACATCACAGGCATTGTCGGCCACGCCGCTCTGGCCGCCATGGCCGGGATTCCGTTGGTCTTGTTTCATCGTTTTGATGCCGCTGTGGCCCTGGAGATGATCCAGCGGTGGCGGCCGACCATGACCGTGGCCTCTATCACGGCGTTTATTGCCCTGATGAACGCCCCCGAGGCCAAGGAGGCGAACGTGGCCTCGATGTCGAAGTACTACAGTGGAGGTGCCCCCATTGCCCCGAGCTTGGTGGAGCAATTTGAACGGGCCTTCGGTGGATACATCCATAACATCTACGGTCTCACGGAGACCAATTCTCCGACCCACGCCGTTCCGCTAGGGGTCCGGGCTCCGGTGGATCCGGGAAGCGGGGCCCTGTCGGTGGGGATTCCGGTGCCGGGTTGCCTGGCCAGGGTGGTGGATCTGGAGGACCCCAGTCGGGAAGTTGGTGTCGGGGAGCCTGGGGAGTTCGCGGTCAAGGGTCCGATGATTTTTTCCGGCTATTGGGACAAACCCGAAGCGACGAAAAGTGCGTTTCAAGATGGGTATTTTCTCACCGGAGACGTTGTGGTCATGGACGAACAGGGCTGGTTTTATGTGGTGGACCGCAAGAAAGATATGATCAATGCCTCCGGATATAAAGTGTGGCCCCGGGAGGTGGAGGACACCTTGTATCAGCACCCGGCGGTCAAAGAGGCGGCGGTGGTGGGGGTGCCGGATCCGTATCGAGGCGAAACGGTGAAAGCTTTTGTGGCCCTTCGAGGCGAATACGCCGGCAAGGTGACCGAAGACGATATCATCCAGTTTTGTCAAGAGCGGATGGCGGCGTATAAATATCCGCGACTGGTGGAGTTTCTCCCGGAGATTCCAAAAACCGCGACGGGGAAGTTCCTGCGCCGGGAGCTTAGGGAGCGCTCTTCAGGGTCGTGAAGAACGAAAGGTCGAAGCATCTGATGAGTAAAGTCTACCTGTGGACGGCTAAGGAGCAGATCGACCCTTATCGACTCCGGGGCGGCGTGGCTGTGGTGATGGATGTCCTGCTGGCGACCACGACGATGATCACCATAATGGAGCGGGGAGTGGGGCGAGTATTTCCCGCCCGGGATCTGGCCGATGCCCTGGAGTTGAAAAAACGGTGGCTGTCACCGCGGCTATTGACCGGCGGTGAGGAAGAAGGCCGGGAGGTCCCGGGGTTTGACCTGGGGCCTTTCCCGGAGGAGTACTCCGAAGATGTGGTGGCCGGGCGGGATGTGGTGTTTTTGACGACCAACGGCACCCCGGCCTTGCGCCGGTCGGAAGAGGCCGACCGAGTCCTCCTGGCTTCCCTTCGGAATGCCCCGGCGGTGACAGAGTATCTTCAAAGGCACGCGTTCTCCGAAGTTTATCTCGTGTGCGCCGGGTCGAAGGGCAGAATGTCCCTGGAAGATGCCCTTTGCGCAGGCGTGATCGCAGGTGGCCTGGAGGCGGCGGGGTGGGAGCTGGATGATGGCGCCATCGTGGTAAGGGATGCGGCCCGGGCCAATCGTGGGAGGGTGGTGGAGGCTCTCAGTCGGGGGCGGGTGGGCCGGTGGTTCACCCGGGTGGGCCGGGAACAGACCTTGGCTTTCGCCGGGGCCGTGGGAGCGAGTGATGCGCTAGTCGGACTCGTGGAGGGTCGGCTGCGATTCATTGATGACTGATCCAATGGGGAGCTTCGTTCAAGGAGGTCGGCGGTGTGACCGAGACAGAGATGTTGAAAAAATTCCAAGAAAGGCGATCGTCATGAGCGGGGGAATGAATCACCCGAAGAGCACCCGGGGGACCATCCCCGTTCGCCCCGGGGAGGAACTGGACGCGAAGGCCGTACAGAAATTTTTATCTGAGCATATTGAGGGGTTGGGAGATTGCGCCGTCCACATCGAACAATTTCCTTCCGGGGCGTCGAATCTGACTTACTGGATCCGCTGCGGGCAATGGGAGGGGGTGCTCCGGCGCCCGCCCTTTGGGCCGCTGCCGCCCAAGGCCCACGATATGAAGCGGGAATCCTCTTTTTTAAGCCGGCTCAACCGGGTGTTTCCCCTGGCGCCGAGACCTTACGCATTTTGTGAGGACTCCGGAGTCTTGGGAGTGCCTTTTTATGTGATGGAGTATCGGCGGGGTGTGGTGTTGGATGACCAGTTTCCTCCAGGCGTCGAGGTGACGCCGGAGCTTTGCCGCCGTATCTCCGATGCTGTGGTGGATACCCTCGTGGAATTGCATGCTGTGGACTGGCGTGAGGCGGGACTCGGGGAGTTTGGCCGGCCCGAAGGTTTTTTACAACGGCAGGTGAGGGGATGGATCGACCGGTATCACCGGGCAAAAACCGATGAGATTCCCCAAGTGGACCGCATTACCCGCTGGCTGGAAGACCATCTTCCGTCTTCGCCGGCGGCGACCATCATTCACAATGATTATAAGTTAAATAACCTCCTGTTGGACGCGGACGACCTGTCCCGGGT